>NZ_JBHIRW010000001.1:280496-308091 GCF_042197445.1 Bartonella sp. AA1HLJMS
TTCAGAAATGCCCATGGGGCAGGGTCTAAGTACGCAAACTCCTGTAGATCAAGCACCTGGTTCAGAAATGCCCATGGGGCAGGGTCTAAGTACGCAAACTCCTGTAGATCAAGCACCTGGTTCAGAAATGCCCATGGAGCAAGGTCCAAATACGCAGTTTCCTGTGGAGTAGTTGTTATAAATATCTACGGAGCTGATGCGGCATGTATCAGCTTCGTAGAAGAATTCGTGGGATATAAAGCAGGAGATAAGTACAAGATATCAGTGGAATGAGTATCATTATTTTGAATATACTTTTAATTTAAAAGAGAAAGTCCGTGGGGTATTTAGTCAATCTTTAATTTTTGAGACAAATAGCTATTTGTAGAATATACAAAAAGTGATGTTTGTAAAATTTACTACAAAGAAAGAGAATGTGCGAAACAAGTTTTTATATTGTGTGAGATAAAAAAGCTACGAAGCAGTAATATTTTTAGATTTAAAGAATTTATATTAAAGATAGCATTAAAATTATTGTAATAATAATATGCAATTGAAATCAAAAATTTAGAGAATAATCAGAAAATTTAATGAAAACCGTTGCAATGACAGTTATAGGTGCTGGTTCTTTTGGTACTGCATTAGCGATAGCTCTTGCCCGTAATGGTCATAATGTTTTACTTTGGGGGTATAGTCCTCAACATATCAAAGAATTACAGGAACAACGTTGTAATCAAGTATATTTACCCGATGTTCGATTTCCTGAAAATTTATTACTTGAAGCTTCCCTTGAAACTGCAATAACGGCAAGTCACAATATATTAATCGCTGTTCCAAGCCATGTATTTCATCAAGTTTTGTATAATATTCAGCCTTATTTAGATCAGCATTCACGCGTTATCTGGGCTACAAAAGGTTTAGAACATGGTACTGGACGTTTCTTACAAGAGGTTGCTCGTGAGATTTTAGGTGAAAAAATTCCTTTAGCTGTTTTTTCTGGACCAACTTTTGCTCAAGAACTAGCTATGGGTTGGCCTACTGCAATGACGATAGCAGCTTCTGATGTTGAGTTTGGTAAAGAATTGCAGCAACTTTTTCATTGTGACAAAAGTTTTAGAGTTTATAAAAGTTCAGATATGATTGGTGTTCAATTAGGGGGGGCAGTCAAAAATGTTATTGCTATTGGTGCAGGAATATCAGATGGCATAGGTTTTGGGGCAAATGCACGAATAGCTCTTATCACACGAGGACTAGCTGAAATCAGTCGTTTAGGGGGGGCTATGGGTGCTGAGCTTTCCACATTTATGGGAATGACAGGCTTAGGTGATCTGGTTTTGACATGTACTGATAATCAGTCGCGTAATCGCCGTTTTGGAATACTTCTTGGTAAAGGAATAGATATAAAAGAAGCAGAAAAACAAATTGGTCAGGTTGTGGAAGGATACTTAAATACCAAGGAAGTATATACGTTGGTGCAGCGTATTGGGGTAGAAATGCCCATTGTAGAGCAAATTTATCAAATTCTCTATTGTGGTAAAAATATAACTGAAGCGGCAAACACATTACTAAGCCGCGCCCTCAAGGACGAAATTCAATGATATCCTGTTTTTTAATAATTCCAATCGTAAAAAATAGAAACATGCTATGATAGACATATAAAATAGATTTTATTGATGGTTGTATAAGGCAGTCATATTCCAGAAAATTATAGATTCATATCATTCGATTCTTTATGAAACATGGCTGAAATATAAAAGTTTTGGCTTTTGTCTAAGAGCTATCTCTTTGAAGATAAATTGTCGTTTCCACTTATACATGTTTATGTAATGTAATGAACAAGATATTTTTATTGTCTCTTAAATTCATCTCACAATTATATTTGCAAACAGAATAATACAAGACTCATTAGGTAGAAGCATCTTATTTATGTAACGTATAAGCTAAGAATATCGGGGCAGGGATATTGCGAATCTCTGTTTTTGTAATTCTTTAAAACAAGAAGACAATCTAATTTGGGAAGAAGATGAAATTTTAAAGCTGAAAATCTGTTCCCATTTCTACAATCATTTTTAAATTCGGTTTTACGCTATCTAAAGCAATATCTTTTAAATAATAGAGATTATCTCACACCTTTATTTTCTCATTTTCTAATGAAAGCATTTCTCTGATGTGTCAGGTAAAATAGAATGCCCAAAAAAACACGATTGCTGTTGTATATTCATGTTCTTGTTTTAAAGAGACCTCTCTCTTAAAACTCCCAAGTCCACTTCGCGACGGTGACCGTGAATAGTATAACGATAAAGCCATTGTGCACATCCCCATCTTTACGTTTATGAAGGAGGAAGACGAGCATCATTACCCCCCAATGTTGAAACAGCTCTTGGCACTTGAAGCTGTTCAGTAGAGATATTTAAGCCTTTTATTTTCTCACATGTCAATTCTGTTTTTTATATGCAAGAAATGATTTTTGGAATTATAACTTTGAAAGTCTAAGATTGAGAAAATGTTATTGTACTTGTTTGTGACTGTCAGTTAAACTAAAAAATAATGTGATTATAAAGATAAAAAATTGATTTATATAAATAATTCATTTTATTTTTGTATTGAGTTAATTAAAAATATGTGTTTGCTTGTCACAAGCGGGTTAGTACGTGGATAAAAAATTATTAAAGATACTTCTAATGAATCATCTCAAGTGTCAAGGGTTGTTTCAATATTAGAACATGGCAAGTAAAATGACGGTGTCGGTTTGTCATCTGTATAAACATTAAAATGGTGGTAAAAAAAGGATTTTATATACTTCACAGGGATTTTTTATACGTTTTACAGGTACCATTGTGAAATGGAATGGCATGCATTGAGAGATATCTTAAAAAAATGCATGAAGGAGCAACAGCTATAGTGTTTTTGGGTGTTCTATTTTACCTGACATATCAAAGAAACGCTTTCATTAAAGAACGAGCAAAATAAAGGTGTGAGGTAAAGAGTAATCTCCATTATTAAAAAAACATTGATGTAGATGCTTTTAAAATCGTAAAGTCTCATTAAAGAATAATAGTAAAATTAACGATTGATTTCTTTACGCCTTCATATTCTTCCTAAATTAGATTGTATTTGCGTTTCAAGAATAAATCAAACGGTAGAAATATTTTTTTTTCAATTTGCTACACAAAAGTTGAAACTAAGGATTTTAATAATTCTCTAATCTCTGTTTCAAACTGCGGTGGCATGAGAGTTGGATATTGATTTATAAGCAATGGCAAAAGCGTATACTTTAGTAAGGTAAATGACGTCATAAAACACAAACTTTATCAACCATGAATTGAAGAAATATTCCGGCTTTTTATAAAATATTTTGCGAAACAAGGCATCATACATCTGGTTTTGTATTCACTTATTCTTACAAACACTTGTACACATGCCTTACGTCATATTATTATAAGTCAATACACTGTTATATAGCTGAGAAAGTACTCAATACCCGATTAAAGCACTATGCACATGATTGATTTTATTTTTTAGTGCAATAAAATAAAATTTATCCTTCTTGAGAATCGTCACTTTTTTTTAGTTCTTCAAGTATTGGCATAGACATGATGTTATAGCCTGAATCAACATAATGGATTTCACCTGTAACACCTGATGATAAGTCAGAGAGTAGATAAAGAGCAGATTTTCCAATTTCATGAATATTTACGGTACGACGTAATGGGGCATTACGGCGTTGATGTGAAAATATTGCCCGTGCAGCTGCAATACCATTACCTGCTAAAGTTCTAACAGGACCAGCGGAAATCGCATTGACACGAATATTTTGAGGACCAAAGTCCGCTGCTAAATAACGTACCATAGCTTCTAAAGCTGCTTTAGCAACACCCATGATGTTATAATTAGGCACAACTTGCTGTGAAGCACCATAGGTAAGAGTTAAAAGTGCTCCTCCATTCGGCATAAGCTTACCCGCGCGCTGGGCAATTTCAGTAAAGGAATAAGCTGAAATAACCATCGTGCGTTGAAAGTTTTCACGTGTTGTAACATCAACGTAACGCCCTTTTAGCTGAGTTTTATCTGAAAAACCAATGGCATGGACAATAAAATCAATTGTTTTCCATTCTTTTTCAAGTTGCTCAAAGACGTAATCAATATTTTCACTTTTTTCAACGTCACACTCTAGCACTAATTTGCAGCCAAGTTTATCTGCTAGGGGATGAACACGTTTGCCAAAAGCATTTCCTTGATAAGTCAACGCTAATTCCGCTCCTGCTTGTGCGAGCTGACAGGCAATGCCCCAAGCAATTGAATGGTCATTCGCAATTCCCATAATAAGGCCGCGTTTGCCCTCCATCAAACCTTTCATATTATTCTCCGTAAGACCGTACTTTTTTCAATTACTAAGAGCTTTTGTTTATACATAACGTTGGAAAACAAGCGTTGCATTGGTACCGCCAAAGCCAAAAGTATTCGACAATACGGTATTCAGTTGTTGATGATCACGTCGTTCACGAACGATTGGCATATCAGCAAAAGCTGGATCAAGTTCTTCAATATGGGCACTTTCACAAATAAAATTATGATTCATCATTAACAATGTATAGATTGCTTCGTGAACACCTGCTGCTCCCAAGGAATGTCCTGTTAGAGACTTAGTAGCGGAAATGGGGGGGCATTGATCACCTGCTCCAAAGACACGACGGATAGCTTCTATCTCAGGAGGATCACCAACAGGAGTTGCTGTCGCATGGGGATTGATATAATCAATTTTATTATTGACTGTCGCAAGAGCCATGCGCATGCACCGCTCCGCTCCCTCTCCTGATGGGGCAACCATATCATGTCCATCGGATGTCGCACCGTATCCAACGATTTCTCCGTAGATTTTTGCACCACGTGCTTTAGCAAGTTCTAAATCTTCAAGGACTAAAACGCCAGCCCCTCCAGCAATGACAAAACCATCACGATTAACATCATAAGCACGTGAAGCTTTGTGAGGGGTGTCATTATATCTGCTGGACATAGCGCCCATGGCATCGAATAAAACAGATAGTGTCCAATCCAAATCTTCGCAGCCTCCGGCAAAGATGCGCTTCTGTTTACCATATTGAATCATTTCGTAAGCATTACCAATACAATGATTGGAGGTAGCACAAGCTGAAGAGATTGAATAATTGATCCCCTTTATTTTAAAGAAAGTTGCTAATGTTGCAGATGCTGTAGAACTCATCGCTTTAGGGACAACAAAAGGTCCAACACGTTTTGGGCCTTTTTGGCGTGTAATGTCAGCAGCTTCTACGATTGAATGTGTTGAAGCACCTCCAGAACCCATAATAATACCCGTGTGTTCGTTCGATACTTCATGCGGCTCTAGACCCGCATCAGCAATTGCTTGATCCATGGCGATATGATTCCATGCTGTTCCACGGCCATGAAAACGTAGAGCACGTCGATCTACGAGTTCTTCTATATTAATATCGGGCTTGCCATAAACTCTGCTACGAAAGCCTAATTCAGCATATTGAGGTGCGTAAGAAATTCCGGATTTTGCTTCACGTAAACTGGTTAAAACAGCTCCAGGGTTATTTCCAATTGCGGAGACAATTCCCATTCCGGTTACAACAACTCGACGCATTCATACCTCCTCGTTCCATACAGAATAGTGAAAAGTTCTTTCTGACGGAAATAACGTTCAATCTTCTTTGAATAAAGCAACGCGTAAATCGTTCGCCTTATAAATAGTCTCTCCATCTGCTTTTAGCCACCCATCAGCTATTCCTAAGACTAAATTTCCACGTCGAATACGCTTAAAATCTATTTCATATTCAAGAATTTTGGTTTGTGGAGTTACCATCCCTGATAACTTTACTTCACCTGTTGATATTGCTCTTCCTTTGCCTGGTTCGCCTAGCCAACCAAGAAAAAAACCTGTTAATTGCCACATACCATCCAGTCCAAGACATCCTGGCATGACGGGATCGCCTATAAAGTGACAATTAAAGAACCACATGTCTGGTGTAATGTCAAATTCGGCGCGAACCATTCCTTTATCGTATTTACCATCAGTTTCACTAATTTGAGTGATTCGATGAATCATCAACATTGGCGGTGCTGGCAATTGCGCATTACCTCTACCAAACATTTCGCCGCGAGCGCAGCTTAGAAGCTCTTCATATGTGTAGCGAGACTTTTGTTCAGCCATTGTTACTCCATTTATTTGCATATATCTTTAATTTCTGCGCTTTTCCCAACCTACTTTTAGAGCAAATTTTAAAGAGAGGGAAATGATTTTATATCATTTTTAATGACAAAAGCCTTTTTTTATGTATTCTACATAGGTAATTATTTAAAAATGGAATACAAGATTACACCATACTATTCCCATTTTTTTGTATTTTGATCTTATTTAGCAGGAATGTATTTGGGTTTGTAATTATGTCAGTGAGTGCAGACAATTTAGATATGAATGAAGAGCAGCAGTTCACAAAAGAGTGTGGAAAAATTGTGCAATATTATTCCATTTCTATGTTAGAAAAACGTTTGCGTCAAAATGGTCTGCGTCCAACACGTCAGCGGTTGGAACTTGCACATATGATTTTTTCTCAAGGAAATCGTCATATTACTGCTGAAGAGCTCTATGAGGAAGCGATGAAGGCAGGTGTACCTGTATCTTTAGCAACGGTTTATAATACGCTTCATCAATTTACGGAAGCGGGATTATTACGGATTATTGCCGTAGAAGGCTCAAAAACTTGGTTTGATACAAATACCTCTGATCACTACCATTTTTATATAGAAGGTGAAAATCGTATTCTTGATATTCCTTACAATTTGGAAGAATCTCCCATTATTAGAAATTTGCCTAAGCCACCAGAAGGTATGGAAATTTCACATGTTGATTTAATCGTGCGATTGAAACCAAAAAATCAATCTTGTGATAGGCAGTGAGGATATTCAATGAGGAATAAAAATTAAACTTGTTGAGTTTGATTATTCACCAGCCTTTTACTTTTACTTTTTCATCAGGATAGATTCCCCATAACTGGGGTTGTTGAAGCCATCCGCGTGTATTATTAATGTTTAATTCGCACCATTGTCCATCACATTGGCGGATATTACCAATGACATTAGGTTCTACTTCTGCCACAAGTTCTGCGTTGTCGGTGGGATTTTTTCGTAGCATTAGTCTTTTAGTTTTATCTTTTTGCCATGGAATAGTTATAGCAGTTCGCTTTCCCGATAAAAGCGATTGATACACCCACCCCTCATCGCCTTCGGCATCACGAATTTTGCGCCATTGATCATATTCTTGAATGATTTCAATAGGTAAGCCCTTCTTTTTGTAGGTAAAAATGATAGAATAGTTGCTTCCTGGTCCGACGCGTACATTAACGCTGGTGGGTTTAATCGAAGCAAATCGCGGAAGTGGTAAACCACTGGGCCCTAAATTTTGATTAAATGTTTGTGCATGCAACAAATGAGGTGAAACTAATACAATGACTGTTGCTATTAAGATACATGATGCGAGTATTGAAACGCGAAACCAACGAGAATTTTGCACACCGAACTCCTTTATTTCATCATATATTGGAAATTTAAAATCTGAAAGATAAGACTGGAAACTGATAAAAAGTATGACACACTGCTCGTTAAAGAGATCTAAACGATGAGAAAATTGCTACAAAAATATCAAAATAAGGAAAACAAAAGCTTGTATCTCTTTTCTGGGTTTATTTTTCGAAATAAAAATATAGGTATACATATTATGAACAAAAAACTGTTCAGTGAAGGGGTTATTGTATAGCTTGAAAAGAAATTTTAAATGAACCAAATAATACGATGAATGAAACATTTAAGCGTAAAAATATGAGCAACATTATAGAGTAGATTGATATATGAAGGGCTAACAGAACACTTTTTCGTGATAATCCATTTTATAAAATTTGCTATAATCTTATGCCATGATAATGCTTATCCGTATTAGTAGATAAGTTGGCTCCATTGTTCTATTTACCAGCTTTCAATGTTATGCAGTTCCTATTATTTATGGTGTTCATAGGAAGCCTTTTTGTTTTTTCTTAAATAGCTTTTATTCTATTTGCGTACGAATCCCGCTTATGATGTACAAGAAAATAATCTTCATTGATTCAATATGAGAAGGTGTTGAGAAATTTTATGTTATTAAGAATTATTACTTAATATGAAAAATGATTACTTATAATAACAAATCTACGCGTTAAAAACTTTAACTCGTTATTTAAATTTTAAAAACATTTCCATCAAAAATGGTAATAAAAGGCACATTCATCCATATTAAAAAATAGTGTTTTCTCTGTTTATTATCAATTTTCTTTTCTCTAACTCAGTATAGAAGAAAGTTGAATGAAATAGAAAGGCTTATTCGATACACTGATGAGGGTAATTACATAAGTGATGAATAGAAGAATTTTATCAAGAAAAAAGAATCTGTAGTGTAGTGGTTGAAATTCGTCATCCTTTAGAGAGACAGAATCAAGGGATATAAAAGTTATGGAATTATATCGTTTTGTTACATAACTGAAGGTAAAGAGGATTATGCATTTAATATCATATATTTACACACAATCGCATATGGCGATAGTTGTTTTTGTTTTGTAAAAAGACCTAGGATGATCGAAAGATGTAGAATATTTAATGACAAAAAAGAAATTCATCATGAAATTTATACATAAGAAGCGGTTATTTAAGAGATATCCAGAAGGAAAAAATTATAGCGAGAAGTGATAACAAAACATCCCGCACTCAATTTACATAGGAAAAAGTCGCTTAAATATCTAAAGTGTAGTTTGTTATCTATTTTTTGAAATATAAGAGTGAAATAAAAACCACCTCTATGATAGAAACCTTATTATTTTCAAATAACTAACATATTAGATAACATTGTACATAAAAAACTACACACAAGCAATTCATCGCAATCGCCTATGAAGATAAAATTTTCTAGTAGCTTACTATCTATTGCTTATGCAATTATATAATATCATAAAGTATATTACTTTACCGCAACAGTTCGTCCGTTACTAACAAAACCTTCTCTTTGTGCACGCTTACGAGCAAGCTTACGTGTACGACGAATAGCTTCAGCTTTTTCACGAGCACGCTTCTCAGATGGCTTCTCATAATAACTACGCATTTTCATTTCACGGAAGATACCTTCACGCTGCATCTTTTTTTTCAACGCACGGAGCGCTTGGTCAACATTATTATCACGAACGAGTACTTGCACTATCTATCCTGCTTTTTTCAGTGTCATAAATGATAGGAAAAAACCTACGTCCTTTTAAAGGCATATCCAAAAGGACAAGCACTTATATCATATAAATGAGACATTTGTCTATATCGCTTTTTAAAATTCTATTTTTTTTACAATAAAAACGCTTTTTATAATGAATGATAGAATTTACGGTTATAAATTTATGAAAGTCCTTGTATTTGATCATTTTCGTCAAGATGAATTTTTTCAGCCGTGGGATAATGGGGTAGTCCCGGCATGGTCATAACATCTCCACAAATGACAACAATAAAACCGGCTCCCGCACAGAGACGAACTTCTCGTATGGGAATTTCAAAATCAACAGGAGCTCCGTATTGCGTGGGATCAGAAGAAAAAGAATAAGGTGTTTTTGCCATACAAATAGGGTAGACGCCAAAACCTTCTTTTTCCCAAGTTTCAAGTTGTTTGAGAATAGGGGCTGAGATGATGGCGCCACGTCCACCGTATAGCTTTGTTATAATACAATTAATTTTTTGAACGAGTGGAATATCATCTTGATAGAGAACTTTAAAATCAGAATCGTGCTTTTCAATCAAGGTAACGAGTTCTTGTGCAAGTTCTATAGCGCCTTTTCCACCTTGTTCCCAATGCTTACAGATAATAGCTTTGTGTCCAGTTGTTGCAACTATTTTTTGTAATGTTTTTATTTCAGCATCGCTATCGCTGTCAAAATGATTGATAGCCACAACACAAGGAATACCGTAGTGCTTCATATTTTTTATGTGTCGTAAAAGATTGGCTGCCCCTTTTTCTAAAGCGGTGATATTTTCTTCTGTCAGGTTATTTTTATCCAGACCACCATTCATTTTTAATGCACGAATAGTTGCGACGATCACTGTAGCATTTGGTACAATACCTGCTTGCCTACATTTGATATTGAAGAACTTTTCTGCTCCAAGATCTGCTCCAAACCCTGCTTCTGTGACAACATAATCAGCAAGTTTTAAAGCAGTTTTTGTTGCTATAACTGAATTGCAACCATGAGCAATGTTGGCAAAAGGTCCTCCATGAACGAGAACAGGATTATTTTCAATTGTCTGTACGAGATTGGGTTGTATAGCATCTTTGAGAAGAACTGCCATTGCACCTTCCGCATTGAGATCAGCAACGGTGATGGGCGTTTTATCATAACGATAAGCAACAATAATTTTTTTGAGTCTTTGTGTAAGGTTTTCTAAATTTTCAGAGAGACAAAGAAGCGCCATAATTTCTGATGCAACAGTAATATCAAAACCTGTTTGACGTGGAAAACCATTTGTTATGCCCCCCAATGAAATGACAATATCGCGCAATACACGGTCATTCATATCAAGAACGCGTTTCCAAACAATGCGACGTGGATCAATGTTTAGAGTATTTCCCCAATAAAGATGATTATCTATCATTGCGGCAAGAAGATTATGAGCAGCTGTAATAGCATGAAAATCACCGGTAAAATGTAAATTAAGGTCATCCATTGGAATGACTTGCGCATAACCACCACCAGCAGCACCACCTTTTACACCAAAACAGGGACCTAAAGATGGTTCTCTCAAGGTAGCTATTGTTTTTTTACCAATAAGATTAAGAGCATCACTTAGTCCAACTGTTGTTGTTGTTTTGCCTTCTCCGGCAGGTGTGGGATTGATAGCTGTGACAAGGATAAGTTTACCATCTGGATTTTTATTAAGCGATTTTATGTATTCAGAAGAAATTTTAGCTTTATCATGACCATAGGGAATGAGATTTTCATGTGAGATACCAATTTTTTGTGCAATTTCAATAATATGTTGCTTTTTAGCAGTGCGAGCAATTTCAATATCAGTTTTAGGCATGGAAAAATTCTTTAAATTCAGCTTTTATTAATGTTTGGGATCTGTACCCCATGGATTAATTAGAAAAATTCATAAAGAACAGAAAAATATTAAGATATCATAGAAATCGTTGATATGCCATGCAAGAGATAATGCTAAAGAAGCACAAGAAGAGTTTTATTGTTTTTTAGGAAAAAGAATCACTTTGCTTTTAAGCAGTAAAAATACGTTTAATTCAATTAAAAATATTACAAAAAGAAGCTGTGGTTTGCAACAAATGCTGATGATATTAATGGATACCATAAGTGTTTCATAGTAGTACGTTTGAGAAGTAGTTTATTTATTCTTTCCAACAACACACTGAAAAAGTTTCACATGGTGGTAAACCGGAATTTATGGCGGCACATCTGAAGTCCCTCTTAAGATGGGACTGCTAGGAATAAAATATCCAGAAACATCCAGTTATGGAACAATTAGAAATAAGCACGTAAAAAATTACCTAACTGAGTAGAGAGTATAATCCGGAAGAGACCAAAAACAAGCGCATAGATTGAAAAAAGAAAACAACAACATACGCTACTCATGCAATCGCTACGATTATAAGCTAATAAAAGCACCTTAGAGCTGAATTGAAGGATTCATAACATCTTATTCTAGCAAAATGGCTAAAGAAACGACTCACAACAGAATGAAATAACAAAATACAAAGATAGGTAAAAATAAATCACAAAATAAAGAATTTAAAAAATCTGACTTTATAAGTAAGATATTGATAGATGGCGCACCCGAAGAGATTCGAACTCCTGACCCCCAGATTCGTAGTCTGGTGCTCTATCCAGCTGAGCTACGGGTGCATACATTTCAATTTTTTACATTGTCTAAGACAAAGGGTTCCTAATCGTTTCATTAAAGAAATGCAAGTGAAACTTGAGTCGTCATAAAAAAATCTCTCTTTTTTTATGATATATTTTAAAAAAGGATATAATATATTATGGCTTCAGTTGGTTTTGATATGAACATTTTTTTGTCATGACCATACAAAGCGATATGAACGATAGTTAACTTGACGTTTTAATCTATGAAAGATAGTCAAGCAGAGGTGAGATGTGTTTTTTGCGGTGGGGGTAAGATATATACACCCGCTGTTGGGTTTTTGTGTAAAACGCCGATATTACTGTTGAAAACTATTTCAGATGAACATGACACAGCAAGGGCGGATGTATGGCGTTATTAAAAAAGAGCTTTCCATTAGTGTTTTTAATCGTTGTTTTAACGGTTACTTATTGGGCTGGAAAAAAGAGTGCAGACCAACCCATTTCTATGGTGGATAAAACAAGAGTATCGGATAAAGCTTCAAATGAAAAAATGGGAAGGCCACCGGTAAATGTTGTCGTTGATCTTGTAAAAGTTCAAGATCTTTACGAACAACTTAACGTTCTTGGGAGTGGAAAAGCTCTTGCAGAAGTCGAGCTTACCCCTTTATCCTCAGGTGTTATTGATAAGCTTTTTGTATCAGCGGGTACAAAAGTACAAGCTGATGATGTGATTGCAAAGCTTGATTCTAAAAAAGAAGAAATAGCGGCTGCAAAAGCAAAAGTGCAACGTGATAACAATGCATTGACGCTTTCGCGTATTCTTAAATTACGCGCCAGCAATACAGCAACGGAAGTTCAAGAAATTATGGCACGCTTAGAGTTGGATAACGCAAATTTAGTTTTGCGTAATGCTGAATTAGATCTCGATCGGCGAACAATTCGAGCACCGATTCCTGGAGTTGTTGGTATTTTGCCCGTTGATGCGGGGAATAACGTGACCCTTAATACTGTAATAGGCCGTATTGAGAATAGAGAACGTATTTTGGTCGATATATGGGCCCCTGAACGATATGTGTCGCGCATCCATAAAGGAGATGAGGTAACGGCAACGTTAATCGCGCAGCCAGATAGATCTTTTGTTGGTCATATTTATGCGATTGATAATATCGTTGATCCAGAAAGTCGCACACTTCATGTTCAGGTTGAAATCAACAATGAAAAAGATACGCTCATGTCTGGTATGTCCTTTTCTGTTTCCTTGCAGTTTCATGGTGGTTCTTTTCCTGTCGTTAATCCTCTTGCAGTGCAATGGAATAGTAAAGGGTCATTCGTTTGGCGTGTGAGAGAAGGAAAAGTAGAGTCTATACCCGTAACAATTATTCAGCATAAAGCGGATCAGGTTTTCGTGAAAGCTCCCCTAGAAAATGGTGATCAAGTTGTCATTCAAGGGGTGCAAATGCTTTATCCAGGAAGTAAAGTAACTATTGATGATCCAAAGTCTCATCAACAGCAATTATCAGTAGGTTATGGAACGGATATACAATGAGCCAAGAATTGAGCACAAAACAGCCTATGTCAAAGGTGGAGCAAGGTGGTCTCATTACCTTATTTATTCGCAGACCGGTTTTTACTCTTGTTTTGAATGCTATGATCATCATTGCAGGATTTGCAGCATGGTTAAATGTTGATGTAAGAGAATTACCCGATGTTGATACTCCTGTAACAACGATTGTGACGATGTTTTCTGGTGCATCGGCAGAAACAATTGATCGTGAAGTTACAAAAGTTATAGAAGATGCTGTTTCTCGTGTTTCAGGTGTTAAGACGATTTCTTCAACGTCTTCTTTTGGACGCTCCCGTGTGAAGATTAACTTTAATGTCGGTGTTGATTTGAATGTTGCAGCATCTGATATTCGTGATGCTCTCTCTCGTGTTACCTATTCTTTACCGAAAGATGCGGATTCGCCTTTGATTATTAAAGCAGATTCGAATGCTGCTGCCATGATGTATTTGGTTGTGACGTCACCAACAATGAGTGTTGATGATTTAACCACGATTGTAAACGATCAGATTGTTGATGCTATTTCTGCTGTTGATGGTGTTGGTGATGTACAGGTCGATAGTGCTCGCACAAAGATTTTTCAGATTGATATAGATCAAGCAAAACTTGCAAGTTATGGATTAACTGTAGCAGATATTTCACGTGTTCTTGCTGATATGACAACAGATGTGCCAGTAGGGTCATTACGCAATTCTAAGCAAAGTTTAGTTGTACGTGCTACTGCACGTTTAACAACACCAGAATCTTTTGAACAAGTTGTTTTAAAGCCTCATGTGCATCTTGGTGATGTTGCGCATGTTACTTTATCGCCGGATATAGAAACAGTTATTCTTCGTATCAATGGAAAGACAGGTATTGGATTAGGTATCGTGCGTAAAGCACAATCCAACACTCTTAATATTTCTGAAGGTGTGAGAGCCGTTGTTGATAATCTCAAAAGTATTGTTCCTTCTTCTGTAAATATAGACGTTATTAATGACGATGCAATTTTTATTAAAAGCGCTCTTCATGAGGTTGAAGTTGCGTTGGTTATTGCTATTTTGAGCGTTATCTTGGTCATTTTTCTTTTTCTCAGAGACATTCGTGTAACGCTGATACCTGCTTTATCTCTTCCTGTCGCTTTGATTGGTACCATTGCGGCTATTTATCTTGTAGGGTTTTCATTGAATATTCTCACATTTTTAGGACTTGTTTTAGCAACAGGGCTTGTTGTGGATGATGCCATTGTTGTTCTTGAGAATATTGTTCGGTGGCGCAACATGGGATTAGGTTCCAGAGCAGCAGCGGTGATAGGAACACGTGAAGTATTTTTTGCTGTTTTAGCAACAACATTGACTTTAGTGGCTGTGTTTGTTCCTATTTCCTTTCTTCCTGGGCAAGTTGGAGGTCTTTTTAGAGAATTTGGTTTTGTTTTGGCAATTTCTATTTTGCTTTCTTCAGTTGTTGCCTTAACGCTTTGTCCAATGTTGGCTTCGCGTTTTCTCAAAGAACATATTGAGGAAAAAGAGGAAAAGTCCCATCATTTTGCTTTTTTATATAAATTAGGTACTTTTTTTCATAAGGCATATACTTACAGTTTGCATAAGTGTTTAGAAAAGCCTTGGGCTGTTGTTTTTGCTTCACTTATTTTTGCGGGTCTTTGTGTTGGAGGCTATACGAAGCTACAACAGGAATTAACGCCAGCAGAAGACAGAGCTGTGATCTTTTTGGTTATTAATGGACCACAAGGTATTTCAACACAATATTTGAACGAGCAAATAGAGCAAATTGAAGCAAGTCTACAGCCATTACGTGATGCAGGGGAGATTGCTAACAGTTACTCTATTGCGGGTGCTGGCGGTTCACCCAATACTGCTTTTTTGATTTTATTGCTTTCATCTTGGGATAAACGTTTACGGAGCCAGCAAGAAATCGTGAAAGATATTAATGCAAAGGTTAAACAGTTTCCCGCAGTTTTTGTGTTTGCTGCGCAGGGAAATTCTCTAGGTGTGAGCGGAACTGGGCAAGGGTTGCAATTTGCAATTCTTGGCAATGATTATGCAATATTACAACCCATTGCTGATAAGCTGGTAAGTGCTTTACAAGATGATCCGCGTTTTCTTCGCCCACGCCTTACTGTTGATGCAACACAACCGCAATTTTTTATTGAAATCAATCGAAAAAAAGCCTCCGATTTAGGGATTGATATCACCAATTTGGGCGATACATTACAAACAATGTTGGATGGTAAAAAGATTGGTTCCATTAACGTGGATGATCATTCTTACGATGTTAAATTGATATCGCGTACAAATTCTATGAAGAGTCCTAGCGATTTAGAAAATATTTTTTTAAAAACCAAAGACAATCGATATGTTCCTTTATCGGTTATTGCGCGTTTACATGAAAAAGCTATTGCTCCTCAATTAAAACGGGAAAAACGCATGAGTGCTGTTATTTTAAGCGCAAATCTTGCTCCAGATATCGCTTTAGGGGAAGCTTACCAAACTGTACAGAAAATTGCTTCTCCTTTGTTATCAAAAGGAACCTATTTGGTTCCCTTAGGGGAAGCCGAAACGCTTAATGAAACATCTTCCAATTTTATGATTGTTTTTGGCATTGCCTTTTTGATTATTTTATTGATTTTGGCTGCTCAGTTTGAAAGCTTTATTTCAGGATTCATTATCATGGCCACTGTCCCATTAGGGATTGGTTGTGCTGTAATTGCTATGCTATTAAGTGGTGTGAGTCTTAATATTTACAGCCAAATTGGATTAATTTTGTTAATTGGTGTTATGGCAAAAAATGGTATTCTCATTGTTGAATTTGCAGATCAATTACGTGATCAGGGAAGAAGCGTGCGTGAAGCCGTAGAAGAAGCAGCAAACATTCGCCTTCGTCCAGTTTGTATGACAATGATTTGTGCCATTTTAGGAGGTATTCCTTTGGTTTTAGCCAAAGGTGCTGGCGCAGAAGCTCGTATAGCTTTAGGTTGGGTTATCGTTGGTGGCTTAGGTTTAGCAACTATTTTTACGCTTTATGTTACACCGGTTGTTTATCTTTTTTTAGGGCGTTTTATAAGACCAAAAGCAGAAGAAGATTTACGTTTAACAAAAGAACTCAATCAAGTTAAATGATGTATATGATAGAAAAGATTTGAAAATTTATTCTTGTAAAAATATCATTTTCGGATCTTATCCTTTATATTTTGTATATTCCTTCATTTTTATGTGAGCAGTGAAAATAGCGAGCAATAAAAGAGATGCTTTCTGCTTTGTTATTGTTTGGGCATAGATTTCATTATCAATAACCGTATAGGATAAGCTTATGGGAGATAGCTTTTCGATTCGAAATGAAATGGCTTTTGAAGCCACATTAAAAGCTTTAAAAAACCATGCCGCAAAGGATGGGGTCTATGATATTCGTCGGCATTTTGTAGAAGATGAACAGCGTTTTTCCCATTTTTCCCTCAGACTTGATGATCTTCTTTTCGATTTTTCAAAATGTGGTGTGACATTTAAAACATTGCAACTTCTAGATGATTTAGCGGTCGCAGCAGATGTGTTAGGCCGGCGTGATGCAATGTTTTCTGGTAAAGCGATTAATACAACTGAAAAACGCTCAGTTCTTCATATTGCATTACGTTTACCTGCTGATGAAATTTTCATGTTGGATGGTCATAATCTTATTCGCGATATTCAAGACGTCTTTGACGATATGGAAAGATTTTCTGAAAAGGTGCGTGATGGAAGCTATAAGGGAGGCAGTGGCGAGAGAATAAGTGATATTGTCAATATTGGTATTGGTGGTTCTGATCTTGGTCCTGCAATGGTCACGTATGCTTTAAAACCTTATCATGATGGTCCACAGTGTCATTTTGTTTCGAATGCTGACAGTGCCCATATTTCTGATACTCTCTCTATTTTGAATCCAGCAACAACGCTGTTTGTCATTGCTTCTAAAACTTTTACAACGGCTGAAACAATGGTCAATGCTCAAGTTGCACGTCAGTGGATTTGTTCACATTTAGGAGAAGAAGCCGTTTGTACGCATTTTGTTGCTGTTTCAAGTGCGCTTGATAAAGTGGCAGAATTTGGCATAGATTCCACAAGAGTTTTTAAATTTTGGAATTGGGTTGGAGGACGTTATTCAATTTGGTCAGCCATTGGACTTGTTGTTATGTTTGCAATAGGTGGTGGAAATTTTCGCCAATTTCTCAATGGTGCTTTGCAAATGGATCAACATTTTAAAACTATGCCTTTGCATAAAAATATTCCTATTCGTTTTGCTCTTTTAGGATTCTGGCATCGTGTTATTTGTGGTTATTCATCACGTTCGATCATTCCTTATGCACAGCGTTTAATACATTTTCCAGCTTATTTACAACAGCTTGATATGGAATCAAATGGTAAGCAAGTCTCGCTGGATGGAAAACCATTAAGTTTTTCAAGTGGTCCAATTGTTTGGGGGGATTCAGGAACAAATAGTCAACATGCTTTTTTTCAGCTTCTGCATCAAGGAACAGATATTATTCCTGTAGAATTTATTTTATTTATAAAAGGGCATGAGAAAAAATTACATTCTATGTATGAGATGTTGCTAGCAAACGGTTTAGCACAATCAAAAGCCTTGATGAAGGGGCGTAGTATTGAAGATGCTCGGCATATCTTGATAAAAAATGGAGTTGATGAGGGTGAAGCAGATCATTTAGCACGTCATAGAAGTTTTAAAGGAAACCGTCCCAGCATTACGCTGGTTCAAGATTCATTAACGCCTTTTGCACTCGGTCGTCTTATTGCGCTTTATGAACATCGCACTTTTGTTGAAGGGATTTTAATGAATATTAATTCATTTGATCAATGGGGTGTTGAACTTGGTAAAGAATTAGCAAACGAGTTACTACCAATTCTTCGTGGAGAAAGTAAAGCGGATAATCGCGATAGTTCAACATTAGGGTTGCTAGCACATATTCAAGCAAGACGTGCAAAATAAATATAATTTGACAGTAGGTTTTGTACTAACTAAGCAAAAGTAGAATGAGAGAGAAATATGAAATAATTCTTTAATTTTACTATGCTTTCTCTTGTTATCTGAACTAGATTTATGTAACAGAAAATCAAAAAAGTGCAAAAATTGTAAAAATGAGAATTTATTCGCAAAAACGATAAAGACCTTTGAAAGGTCTTTGAAGATCCTTTGAGAACCTCTTAAAAACTCTTTGAGAAAAAAATAAATTGGTACAAAACCTAGTGTCAAAATATACAAAACCCGCTGGCAAGCTACAGACAAGCTACAGGCAAGCTACGATTAAAGGCAGTTTTAATAATATCGCTTTATAAATTAATGGCGGAGAGAGAGGGATTTGAACCCCCGATAGAGTTGCCCCTATGCCGCATTTCGAGTGCGGTGCTTTCAACCACTCAGCCATCTCTCCATAATAAAGTGAAACAAAAATCGGCACTATTTGAGTGTATAAGGGGTAGATAACCTTCAATTGTTTTTGGTACAACCTTTTTTTCTTTTTTATGGGACTTTATTGACAGAGAATAGAAATTCCTTCATATATACAAAATATAAGCGTGGGGAAATCTGCGCATATTTGTGTTGAAGAAGGTTTTATCCTTCTTTGGGATCTATTACGACTGATAAAAAGCAGCCTATTTTCCCTTATTTCAAGGCAGAAATTAAATAAGAGCTGGAGTGAACGGAAGGATAAAAAATGTTCGCAGTCATTAAAACTGGTGGTAAGCAATACCGCATTGTTGCTAATCAAGTGGTAAAAGTTGAAAAAGTTAGTGGAAATGCGGGTGATGTGGTTGAATTCAATGACATATTAATGGTTGGGCAAGAAGGTAATGCGGTTATTGGTACCCCTGTCGTTGCTGATGCATTGGTGACAGCTGAGATTTTAGAACAGGCACGCGGGCGCAAGGTTATCGCATTTAAGAAGCGCCGTCGTCAAAATTCTAAACGCACGCGTGGCCATCGTCAAGAATTTACGAGGCTTCGTGTTTTAGAAATTTTAATGGGTGGTTCAAAACCTAAAAAAGTTGCTGCGAAACCTATAAAAGAAGAAGAAACTACACCAAAAGAAACAAAAGCTGCTGCTTCTGTTGAGAAGACGACTAAAAAAATGGTTGAAAAAAAGACTGCGTCGCAGAAGAAAGCATCTGTAGCATCAAAGAGTAAGAAAGATTAAAGGAGAGCGTCTATGGCACATAAAAAAGCTGGTGGTTCCTCGCGTAATGGTCGTGATTCAGAATCGAAACGTCTAGGCGTTAAAAAATTTGGTGGTGAAACCGTTATTGCCGGAAATATTATTATTCGCCAGCGTGGTACACGTTGGCATCCTGGAAACAATGTCGGCATTGGAAAAGACCATACGCTTTTTGCATTATCAAATGGAAAGGTTTCTTTTCAACGCAAAGCGGGTAATCGTTCCTATGTTTCAGTCATTCCTATGGTGGAGGCAGCAGAGTAATCTGTAACACTCTCTAGCCATCAACGGGATTTCATTGAATTGTAGTTGTGGTTTTATAAGTATTCAAAGGGAAAGATGAATCTCATCTTTCTCTTTTTGCGTTGGTACTATAATAAATGTAGAAGATAAAAAGGTAGAATCGGGGAAATGGCTTTTCTCAATGAGGGAAAAAGTTTGTGCGCTGTTATGTTAGTATTTAAGTACTGAACATATTGATATTATGATAGAGTTTGTTGATAAGTTTCTGTATAATAATCAGTGAGGAGAGACTTTCTTTTTATGTATGAAGAAGCG
Organism: Bartonella sp. AA1HLJMS; assembly: GCF_042197445.1. Lineage (NCBI taxonomy): Bacteria > Pseudomonadati > Pseudomonadota > Alphaproteobacteria > Hyphomicrobiales > Bartonellaceae > Bartonella > Bartonella sp. AA1HLJMS. The sequence goes on from NZ_JBHIRW010000001.1 coordinate 300,703, forward strand.
TCGAGTAATTTCTTATAAGAGAAGCAGTTTGTTTTCAGAAAATTATGAGAAATTTAATGAGAGCATTATTGATGTAATCATTTTGATAAAGATGGATCTTTTTATCGGCATTGTGGTATTGATGAGTTGTCATACTGTTTTTAGGTGGTAGTGTGGGTAGGTGGGGCTATTCATTTAAAAAGACATAGGGATAAAAAATCCATAAGAAGGTAGTCAAAACTACTTTGAAAGTGACGTGCATTAAGGAATTTTCGGTAAATCGAGAGTGAAATTATATTTTTAAGGAGTACGGTGTTTAAAGATATAAAAATAACCAACTTGCAATCAGCGCCCTTCAAGAATATTTTTTCTGATTTCACTATTATTGTGTATTGTTGAAAATAGACAAGCATAAGAGCTAGGGTTAAGGCAATAATTGCTTTTCATTTTTTACTTTATTTATCTTATTTGTAGAGTTTTTCTTGATTTTAGTAGTTGGTGATGGTGCTTGGGAGGGGATGTCGTACTTTGCAAATGTGCGACAGAGGGTATTGTGTATTTGCGATATTGATTGAAGTAAAGGTGTAGCTTAAAATATATAAATATTATATATCGAGAGTTTGATATCATAAGATGGGTAGCACGGAATTTTAAAGATGATAAGTTGCATGGAGCAATTTGTAATTATGTAATGAACTTATAAAGAGGGATAATAGGTTAAATAAACTTTGAGGAATCAATTAAAATATTAGCTGAAGTTACGGATGATTGGGAAGGATGCTTTCTTGTAGGGAGAATAGTGAAAAGTTATGTTGGATAACTTAGGATAATGAGAGCATTTTGAAAGCATAGTTTTTCAGGTGATTGGTGCTGTAAAAAACGGGGTTTTGTCTTTGTAAAGTAAAAGAGTAAGAGGCAGACTTGTTTATGATGGTTTTGAGCACTGAGGTGGATAATAATATCTAATTGTTTTATCGGTTATATTGAGGTATTTAAGCACCTCACTTAGCTATATTCTGTAAAATATAAAGAGAGCTGTGGTGGTATTTATAGCTTGTATTTTGGGAAATGCAGCTTTGAAAAGGAATGTATCAGAGATATTGGTGTTCAAATGTGAGGCAATTTGAATTCATGATGAGATATGAGAAAGCAGAAGCAATGAATGTAGATTTTACTGATGGTGAAATCTTGTCTATAAGATCTGTACAACTTGCAGCTGCTTTTGATCATAAAAATGATGCAATTTATGCTGCTGCTGAATTGCTTGTGCAGGTTGGTGCAGTTGATAAGTGTTATCTGGCAAGTATGCTTGCACGTGAAGAAACAACCAATACTTGGCTTGGAAATGGTATAGCCATTCCTCATGGTATGGCTGAAAATCGTGATTTAATTATCAAGGATGCTGTTGCTGTTATACAGGTGCCTGCTGGTGTTGAGTGGCAGGATGGCAAGAAAGCATATTTGGTTATTGCCATTGCAGCGTGTCCAGATCGCTATAGAGAAATTTGTAAAAAATTGACGTCTCTTTTATTTGATAAAAAACAGCTTGAAGTACTTGCAACAACTATGGACAAACAGCAAATTGTTACAACTTTGTTTGACCAAGAGATGAAGATAGAAAAAACTTTTATTGGTGACCTTTCGGTGTGTCAGGAATGGACTTTAGATTATCCAAGTGGTCTTCATGCACGACCAGCTTCTCTATGGGTTGATTTTGCGAAAAAGGCTCAAAACTCTATCAGAGTTCGCCATGGTCAATATACCGTTGAAATGAAAAATTTGGTTGGTTTATTGCAATTAGGAGCAAAAAACGGTGATGTTCTGATTTTTTCTACAGATGCTGCAGAAGGAGCACAACTTCTCAATGATGCCATTGCTATTGCAAAAAAAGTGAGTATTAGTGAAAAATGTCTGATGAGAGCAATGGAATCTCAAACAAAGGCTTTTCATGGTTGGTATCCACGCTCTATGCAAAAAGGCATTTCTGGTGTTGGAGCGAGTTCAGGATTAGCATTTGGTAAGATTTTTGTTTTAAGGCAAAATGATATTTCCATAATAGATCAGCCAATTGATTTTGCAGCTGGTGCAGCATGTCTTGAAAATGCTCTTACAAAAACAAAACATAAAATGGCATCTGTGATTTCTGATATTACAGTGCGTATGGGAGCAGATTCTGCTGCGATTTTTTCTGCGCAAATGGTTTTGCTTGAAGATGAAAATTTAATAGCTCAAGCTTGTCGTTTTATAGCGGAAGGTCATGGTGTCGCTTGGTCTTGGGATAGAGCGGTTCGTCAATTTTCAGATATGTTTTTTAAGGTAGATAATCCTTTGTTAGCAGCACGTGCTGTTAATTTAGTTGATGTTGGTCGACGTGTTTTAGGTGAAATCAATCCATCCTATAGATCGTTCTTTTTAAATGATATTCCACATGGTGTAATTCTGGTTACAAATGACCTTTCTCCTTCTGATGTAGCACAACTTGATTGTACAAGGGTAAAAGGATTAGCAACAGCATGGGGAGGTCCATTATCTCATACAGCTATTTTGGCGCGTACTCTTGGTATTCCATTGGTTGTTGCTGCAGGTGATGATATTTTAGCAATTCAGTCTGATATTCAGGCTATTATTGATGGCGATAACGGGTTTATTTACCTTAATCCTACGCTTGCAGACGTTGAAGATGCTCAAAGGCATATTGATACTGTTGCGCAAAAACGTGTCAGTGAAATAAATGCATGTAGATTACCAGCGCAAACGACAGATGGTCAAAGAATTCGTATCATGGCTAATGTCAACTACGCAAATCAGGTGCCTGTTGCGCTTGATTTAGGGGCTGAAGGTGTTGGACTCATGCGCACGGAATTTTTGTTTTTAGAGAATCCATATATTCCGGATGAAGAGCTACAATTTAATATATATCGGGCGATGATTACAGCTGTAGGAGATAAGCCATTAATTATTCGTGCACTTGATATTGGTGGAGATAAACAGGTTACGCATTTACATTTATCTAAAGAGGACAATCCTTTTTTAGGTGTTCGAGGAACGCGGCTTTTGTTACGTCGACGTGATCTTTTGGTGCCTCAATTACGTGCTTTATATCGAGCGGCAAAAGAGGGTGGAGATCTATGGATTGTGTTTCCGATGGTCATGTCTGTTTCAGAGATTGTCGCTATAAAAAAGATTGCAGAGGAAATCCGCAACGATGTTGATGCACCAAAATTAAAACTTGGTATTATGATCGAAGTTCCAGCAGCGGCCATTATGGCAGATGTATTAAGCGCCCATGTTGATTTTTTTTCAATTGGAACCAATGACCTAACACAGTATACAATGGCTGTTGATCGGCAAAATCCGTACCTTGTGTCTGAAGCTGATAGCCTTGATCCAGCAGTTTTGCGTATGATTTATCAGACTATTCAGGGAGCTGCACAACATAAGTGTTGGGTGAGTGTATGTGGTGGTATGGCTGGAGATCCTTTTGGTGCAATGATTTTGACTGGATTGGGAATTAATGAGCTTTCTATGATATCTTGCGATATTTCTCCAGTAAAGGCGTGTTTACAGACTCATAGTTTTGAAGATATGAAAATTTTAGCACAAAAAGCATTACAATGTGAAACTGCACGAGCTGTACGTGCTCTAAGCAAGGATATAAGGTAATAAAGAACATTAAGGGGAAAGAACGAGCTCATTTTGCAGACTAATCAGATCTTTAGTGCTGTAAAACATTAATACAGTATATTAATTTATAATGGTAATTTATCGTTTTACATAATGAGAACCCTGAATATTGTAGGTTTTTTTCGTTTTAAATTTCTCTATATTTAATTAATAAAAATTACTCTTTTATACATTACAAGGAGGAGTAATGTATGGATAAAAACACTCTAAGAAAGAATAAATTCCTTTTATGCATTCTCTCAAATAGCAATAGATATTGTAACATTAGGCGACAAATAGCGTGATAGTACTTGGCTTTTACTTTTTATTTAAGGAAAGATGATGTTATCCAATAGATTTTATACCATTCATAGATACCGTATGAGGTAGATGTGGCAAGCTTTAAGAGATGTTTTTTTACAAACGTGTGGATGGGAAAGAAAATAGTATTTTTAGAGTATTCTGTTTTGTGATGAGACCATATCACGCTTAAAGAATGCGATAATCAAAAGTATAAAGTAATACGTAATTTTTTTAAATAATGGAGACTACTTTAGATATTTTGAAAACTGTAAAGCTGAATTTAAAAATATATGGTAAAAATGAAAACAGGTTTGCATTTTTATGATTTTGTATTTGATCAAAATGAGACTATTTTTTCATTTTAGAAAATAAAATATATTCATACATATTAAATTAAAAATGCAAAGTTTTTTTCTGAATTTTATTTTCTTTAGTATCAACTAAATATAGAAGTGTGAAATTGAATAGAGGATTTAGAATAGGGCTTATTATGTAATCCTATGAAAGAGAAAACTGATACCATCACACGATTTTACAGCTTTCAATGTTGCAAAAATTCGTGCTATTTAAGAAAATGCATAAGAGCCGCTTATCCTCTCTTAAAATGTTCTTCCCCCACATACCATCCCTTCCTATGACGTATAAGTAAGTGATTTTAATTATTTGGTTGTGTAAAACTATGGGCTGTATGCTAATTTTAAGAGAAGTATTTTTTTGTGAAGCAGAAAGTGCGTAAATGAGCATGAAAGTTTATAACTGGTGACAATCTTTTTATTCTCATTATTGTATTCTACAAACCTATCCACGAAAAAAGTTTTTTCTTAAAAAGAAGGGATGTGCTTGTTATTCAACAGATAAAAGCTCTTACTTTAATAAATGAATTTGTTTTTTGGGTTTTGAATGTATAGTTTAGACTTGCACGTTATTTCTTTCTGGGTATAGTGCGAACTTCTGGAGAGGTGGCCGAGTGGTTGAAGGCGCACGCCTGGAACGCGTGTATATGGGAAACCATATCGAGGGTTCGAATCCCTCTCTCTCCGCCATACAATTTTCTCCTATGTATAACATATTGATTCTTTGTAATCTTTTTAAAGGTTCGGGAGCGTTAACAAAAGTTCGGGAATAGGATTTTCCAACATACCGTTACAAAGCTCATCTTTTTCCTCCAACATTCTCTAATAATTTTTTGAATTCTTTGAAATCCACTGTTTTAAATGTGCAAAGACATTCTCTATCGCCTCCATGAGGCGTGTAGAGCATTCCGTGATTAATATCCTTACTACTCCAGATTCTTTCAAGTAAACTTAAAAATCTAACTGTAGTTGCGATGTATGTTGTGGATAGAATACTCCGATGATAATATATGGATTTTTCGCTATTCTATGACTTTTAAACGTTGTTCCTAAAAAGAAATAAACGTCTTTTGTATTGGCAATATCGTCATAGTATTTTTGCTGAACTAGCTGAATTGCTTTCTCGTCGGATTCGACCTTTTTCCTGCAGTTCCAGTAAAGCTGACCTATTTCCCAATCTGCTATCATTAGCGTGCTATTAACATTTTTATCATCTGTAAATTCATATGAAAATTTGTAAGGCAATTGTTTTGTTCGTATAAAATTGTCCGTTTTTTCAAAAAGTGAACCCTGCCGGATTAACTCACAAACAACTTCTTCCCTTTTAGGATTCAGTATTGGATTAATCGGTTTAAAAACAAACTTTTTAATTCGTGATGGCTTAAAAATAGCCAGTGAAAATTCATTAGATTTTGCCCCTGCAATTACAGCATGTAAATCGGTGTATATCGTATTCTTAGCCAGTATTAAACGCTTACGTTCTTCCCAATCCCGTTTAGATGAAATGAACTCGCAAAGCTTAATATCTTCAATGTTACATGGCCTATAACTCTCTGGCCTATAATCTTTGGGATTTTTTTCAAGAGAAAGTTCTATCCATTGATATTTTTTGTATTTTGTTTTCAGAAAGCGGAATGGCGCTGGATAAATCCTAATCCAAGAACCATCTTCCTTAACGCCAGCAGTACACACTAATTCTATATACTTCGTAGAAGGTGTTGGATAAGTTTTCACCGTAATCAACACTCGTTCTTTTTTTATTACTGCCATATTTATTCTTTAGATATGTTTTATTTCATAGTTCCAATTCGGCAATTGAGTGAGGGCTAATGCGATTCGCCCTCGATGGCACATACATACATTAGCTTCAAAACAAGTAATTGCAATACGCTTATTATCTAAAAAAAGTTGATATAGCCTGCTGATTGCGTTGCTATTGTTCTTGAGAATTGTATTTTGATAATCTTCAAAAAGACATTCATAATCTTTTTGTGTATTGAGGTTCTGACGCTTTTCAGACACAATGCCCAATTCTGGGATATGCACATATTCAATACCAAACTTAGCCACGTTATTGGACAATTGTATTTGGGAAAACCCATATTTTCGGCTTATAGGATTTTTGCGAACATCGCACAAAAGTTTGACATTATTTCTGATGAGGCGGTTAAGATAGTCATCAAAAGACGCTCCTTCATAACCGATAGTATAAAAACAAAAGCTTTCATCCTTTGATCGAAATTCATCGATTTTTTCTAAGTCTTCTTCATCCATAACCTCATCTGCTATCTGACTATTAATCGCAAAATATGGGTAATTTTTGTATACATACCGGATAAGTTCATTACCTCTTATCGTACTAAATTCTTCAACAAATGAAAAAATTTTATTCTGTATAGAAGGTGCAATATTGGTACTGTAATCATTATTTTCTGACACCAACTGCCAATAATTATGATTGTTAGCAAGGATTCCCATTTCTACAAGTCGACGTTTGTCAGCATAAGATTGAAAAGAAAAACAACCAAATTTGTAGGGCACAAAATCATAACTGTGCATTTTTTCACGTTGTGTGAATAAAAATAAATATTTTTGAAAATCTGTACTTGAAAGACACCCTCCAAATTCTTGAAGTAGAGTCAATAATATTTTTTGCCGTTTAAATAAAATTTTCCCTTTTATTTTTTCCATATGTTCATCCCAAGACCCCACTCTATCAAATCAAAAGTTTGTACTAAGTTAAAATTTTCTGACACAAATCCAGATAAAAACAAAAAAACGTAGTTTCTTCCTAAGATTTGAGATTATACCATGAAAAAAATTCTAAAAAAATAAGATTGCGGTTATAAATTTCATGCGCTGGAGAAGGCATAACTTATTTACTCTATATTTACTATATTTTAATTTTTTGAAATCCACTGTTTTAAATGGAAGAAGACATTCTCTATCACCTCCATGAGACGAGCAAATTTAAGAATCCATTTTCTAAAGAATTTCGCGCGTCTCAGAGTATGTTTAGAGTCGGATATTTGGTTTTTGTGTAAAAATACTTACAAACGCATCCATAATACGTGAAAAATCAAGCGCTAAT